>NZ_JBVVSS010000002.1:0-2292 GCF_055808815.1 Shewanella sp. GJ50-10
GGCGCTTAAGGTGCCGTCCGTATGTTGGAACTGGTAGTTAACCACACCGTCATCATCTGAGCCGACAAGGGTGGCGACTGTAGCGCCAGCGTCCTGATTTTCATCGTAATTAAAGGTTTGGTTTTCAAAGCTACCAGCTTCATCGAGGTTGTTTTCAGACAAGGTGACGGTGGCATCGGTGGTAGCACCAGCGCCGTCGGTCATGGTAACTAAGTAGTCGCCAGAGTTCGGGGCTTGCTCAAAGTCATTCACCTCTGAGGCAACCCCTGCAGCAGTGATGGTGATAACGCCAGTGCTACTGATACTGTAGAAGCCATCTTCACTGGTGGCGCTTAAGGTGCCGTCCGTATGTTGGAACTGGTAGTTAACCACACCGTCATCATCTGAGCCGACAAGGGTGGCGACTGTAGCGCCAGCGTCCTGATTTTCATCGTAATTAAAGGTTTGGTTTTCAAAGCTACCAGCTTCATCGAGGTTGTTTTCAGACAAGGTGATGGTGGCATCGGTGGTAGCACCAGCGCCGTCGGTCATGGTAACTAAGTAGTCGCCAGAGTTCGGGGCTTGCTCAAAGTCATTCACCTCTGAGGCAACCCCTGCGGCAGTGATGGTGATAACGCCAGTGCTACTGATACTGTAGAAGCCATCTTCACTGGTGGCGCTTAAGGTACCGTCCGTATGTTGGAACTGGTAGTTAACCACACCGTCATCATCTGAGCCGACAAGGGTGGCGACTGTAGCGCCAGCGTCCTGATTTTCATCGTAATTAAAGGTTTGGTTTTCAAAGCTACCATCTTCATCGAGGTTGTTTTCAGACAAGGTGATGGTGGCATCGGTGGTGGCACCAGCGCCGTCGGTCATGGTGACTAAGTAGTCGCCAGAGTTCGGGGCTTGCTCAAAGTCATTCACCTCTGAGGCGACGCCCGCGGCAGTAATGGTGATCACGCCAGTGCTACTGATACTGTAGAAGCCATCTTCACTGGTAGCGCTTAAGGTGCCGTCCGTATGTTGGAACTGGTAGTTAACCACACCGTCATTATCTGAGCCGACAAGGGTGGCGACTGTAGCGCCAGCGTCCTGATTTTCATCGTAATTAAAGGTTTGGTTGGCAAAGCTACCATCTTCATCGAGGTTGTTTTCAGACAAGGTGATGGTGGCATTCGGTGGTGGTGCCCGCGCCGTCGGTCATGGTGACTAAGTAGTCGCCAGAGTTCGGGGCTTGCTCAAAGTCATTCACCTCTGAGGCGACGCCCTGCGGCAGTGATGGTGATAACGCCAGTGCTACTGATACTGTAGAAGCCATCTTCACTGGTGGCGCTTAAGGTGCCGTCCGTATGTTGGAACTGGTAGTTAACCACACCGTCATTATCTGAGCCGACAAGGGTGGCGACTGTAGCGCCAGCGTCCTGATTTTCATCGTAATTAAAGGTTTGGTTTTCAAAGCTACCAGTCTTCATCGAGGTTGTTTTCAGACAAGGTGATGGTGGCATCGGTGGTAGCACCAGCGCCGTCGGTCATGGTAACTAAGTAGTCACCGGTGTTTCGTGCCTTGCTCAAAGTCATTCACCTCTGAGGCAACCCCTGCAGCAGTGATGGTGATAACGCCAGTGCTACTGATACTGTAGAAGCCATCTTCACTGGTGGCGCTTAAGGTACCGTCCGTATGTTGGAACTGGTAGTTAACCACACCGTCATCATCTGAGCCGACAAGGGTGGCGACTGTAGCGCCAGCGTCCTGATTTTCATCGTAATTAAAGGTTTGGTTTTCAAAGCTACCGTCTTCATCGAGGTTGTTTTCAGACAAGGTGATGGTGGCATCGGTGGTGGCACCAGCGCCGTCGGTCATGGTGACTAAGTAGTCGCCAGAGTTCGGGGCTTGCTCAAAGTCATTCACCTCTGAGGCGACGCCCGCGGCAGTAATGGTGATCACGCCAGTGCTACTGATACTGTAGAAGCCATCTTCACTGGTAGCGCTTAAGGTGCCGTCCGTATGTTGGAATTGGTAGTTAACCACACCGTCATCATCTGAGCCGACAAGGGTGGCGACTGTAGCGCCAGCGTCCTGATTTTCATCGTAATTAAAGGTTTGGTTGGCAAAGCTACCATCTTCATCGAGGTTGTTTTCAGACAAGGTAATGGTGGCATTCGTGGTGGCACCAGCGCCGTCGGTCATGGTGACTAAGTAGTCGCCAGAGTTCGGGGCTTGCTCAAAGTCATTCACCTCTGAGGCGACGCCTGCGGCAGTAATGGTGATCACGCCAGTGCTACTGATACTGTAGAAGCCATCTTCACTGG